>NZ_SOGI01000017.1:0-19174 GCF_004403385.1 Cryobacterium sp. TMT4-31 | reverse complement strand
AACCTCACGCGGAAACCCAACACGACCACCCATAACCAACACCTCAATCAATCAGGTGTTGCAACGACCCCCTGAACCCAAGGGGCGCAATTGTCCGCACGGGCAACAGATGCGGCTCGTCTAGGGGCACTCCAGCGCGGCGGCGTTACGTCTTTGTGAGGTAGCGACAGGAGGTTTTCCAACCGGACCCGGCAGACTGGGGGAATGGCTTCCTTGCGCGTACATCCCGATCGGCTGGAGATTCACCTGACGGCCGCGGAAAAGACGCTGGCGTTCCGCCGAGAAGACGTGGTGATCCAGCGTGAGAACATCCGATCGGTGACGATCACGGATGATCCGTGGATTTGGGTGCGCGGCATCCGCGCCCCTGGCGCCCTCGTGCCGCTGGTCCTGGCCGTCGGTGTGTGGAAGTTCCACGGCGGCAAGGACTTCCTGGCCATCAAGCGCCGGCGCCAGGCCGTCGTGATCGACCTGATCGGCGACGACTTCGCCCGGGTGATCCTGTCGACCAACCACGCACCCGACCTCATCGCCTCGCTCAAGCTCGAGGCCACCGACGCGCGGGACGTGCCGGAGCTCGACGAGCCGGCCAAGCCGGTCAAGCCGGTCAAACGGGTGCGAACCCCCAAGGCCGTCAAGCCCGTCGAGACGAGTCATCCCGTGGACGCTGCTGCGCCGGTGAAGCCGGCCCGGCGGGCCAGGCCCGGCAAGGCCGTCGGAACCGTCGAACCGGCCGAGACCGCCGAGACGATTGAGCCGGCCGCTCCGGTCAAGCCCGCCCGACGGGTCGGGACAGCCAAGCCCGTCACGGTCGTCGAACCGGCCGAAGTGGTCGAGGCCGCCGAACCCGCCGTTGCGGTCAAGCCCAAGCGCACGTCTCGCGCCAAGGTGGCCCCTGTCGCCGAGAGCGACGTTGAGGTGACCGCTGAGCCGGCCGCCGAGCCGGTAGATGAGCCGGTCGAGTCGCCGGAGGCCACCGCCTAGGTCGCCCGGGTCGAGAGGGGTCAGCGAATGGTGCTGGCCCGCACGTGGATGCGCTCGCCCGTCTGGCCGAACAGGCTCAGGATCTCCGTAGGCTCCGGCCCCGCGCTGCCGAAGGCGTGCGGCACCCGAGTGTCGAACTCCGCGACCTCGCCCACGCCGAGGATCATGTCGTGGTCGCCCAGCATCAGGCGCAGGCGACCGCTCAGCACGTAGAACCAGTCGAATCCCTCGTGGCGGCGCTGCTCGAGTTGCTCGTCGCCGGTGCGCCCGGGGATGGTCACCTTGAACGCCTGCAGGCCGCCGGCGGTGCGGCTCAGCGGCACGAAGGTGCGGCCGTGGCGGGTGAACGGGCGTTGATCCAGCCGCGGGTCGTCGGTGGCGGGAGTGTGCACCAGGTCGTCGATGGTCACGTCATGGGCGCTCGAGAGAGCGAGCAGCAGTTCCAGGGTGGGCTTGCGCTGCCCTGACTCCAGGCGGGAGAGGGTGCTCTCGGAGATTCCGGTGGTCGCGGAGAGCTGGGCCTGGGTGCGGCCGCTCTGCAGGCGCAGCTCACGCAGCCGGGCACCCACGGTTTGGGCCACGGATGGCGGGTCAGAGGTCATCCCCCCATCGTGCCACTACTCGCGAAAGCGGTCTTGTGGCTGCCACAGCCGGCGGAAGCAACCGAGTGCCCGCTCTCGCGGCCATACTCAGGCGAGGCGGTCGAGGAACTCGAGCGTGCGCGCCAGGATGAGCTCGGCGATTTCCTCGTCATATTCGTTCAGGCTGGGGTCGGCGACCAGGTGGGCGGAGCCTGGGTAGATATACAACTCGGCCGCACCGGCATCCTCGGCGAGTTCCTCGACTTCGAGCAACTCGACCCAGTCGTCCTCCGCGGTCACGTGCAGTTGCAGCGCTGCCGTGGCGGGCCAGTCCGAACCGAACATGGCGGCCGGAACCCCGCCGTGGTACAGGATCGCGCCGAGAGCACCTGGGCGGGTCTGGGCGAGCTTCTGGGCCGGCAGAGAGCCGAGCGAGAAGCCGGCGTAGACAGTGTCCGCGGGCATCGCATCCGCTGCCCGTTCGCCACGCTCGATGATGGTGTACACGCCGGTCTTCTCGGCGTGCGCGACACCGGCGTCGAGGGTGTCGAAGGTGAGCCCGTCGTAGAGGTCGGGCACGACCACGTCGTGGCCGGCGTCCCGCAGGCGCTGGGCGAAATCTGCCACCCCGTCGGTGAGGCCCTGCGCGTGGTGAAAGAGGATGACGTGGGTCACAACGGTCCTTTCGGCAAGGTCCGGCCCGGTCGGGAACCTAGGCGGACAGGAAGAGGATGAATCCGATCAGCGGCAGCGTACCCTGCGTGAGGGCAGACCTGACCCTGCCCGGCCCCGAGGTGGTGAGAACGATGGCGGCGACGAACATCGACGCCGAACTGAACAGGATCAGGGCCGCGCCGGCCTGCTCGGGGCCGCCGAAGTACAGGAACAGCCCGAGGACGGCGCCCACCGCCAGAAAGAGATTGTAGAAACCCTGGTTGTAGGCCAGGACTCGGGTGGTCTCCGCCTCGGTCTGGCTGGCCAGGCCGAAGCGCCGCCAAATCTTCGGCCGGGTCCACCAGGCACTCTCCATCAGAAAGATGTAGACGTGCAGCACCGCTGCGAGAGCGATGAAAACGGATGCGATGATGGCCATTCCGTCAGCCTAGCCGGGCGTTTACCGTCGCGGCAGGTGTCAGCAGGCGTCAGCGCAACACGTCGACGACGGTGCGGCCGTGCACCCGGCCGGCCAGGATGTCTTCGGCGGCCGCGAACGACTGCTCGAGGGTGATGACCGAGGTCAGGCTGTCAAGCAGCTCGAGGTCGAGGTCGGTCGAGAGGTGCGCCCAGGCCTCCTCGCGAAGGGGCAGGGGAGCCTCGACCGAATTGATGCCGGCCAGGGTGACGGCGCGCAGGATGAACGGCATCACGGTGGTCGGCAGGTCGGTACCCTGGGCCAGCCCGCAGGCGGCCACCACCCCGCCCTGGTTGGTCTGGGCGAGGATGTTGGCGAGGGTGAAGCTGCCGACGGAGTCGATCGCGCCGGCCCAGCGCTGGGTCTGCAGGGGCTTGCCGGCCTCGTCGAGGGTGTGCCGGTCGAGGATCTCGGCGGCGCCGAGACCGCGCAGGTAGTCCCCGAGCTCGTTCCCGCGGCCGGTGGAGGCGACCACGTGGTAGCCGCGCGCCGCGAGCAGCGCGATGGCGATCGACCCGACGCCGCCGGCGGCGCCGGTCACGAGGACATCTCCGGAGTCGGGGGTCACGCCACCGCGTTCGAGGGCGAGCACCGCGAGCATGGCCGTGAAGCCGGCCGTGCCGATGGCTGCGGCGCGCTGGGCACTCACGGCCTTCGGCAGGCGCACCAGGGAGCCGCCGGAGACGCGGGCGCGTTCGGCGAGGCCGCCGTGGTGGCTTTCGCCGATCCCGGCGCCGTTGAGGATGACGTGGTCGCCGGCCGCCCAGCGTGGGTCGTTACTGGACTCGACGGTGCCGACCAGGTCGATGCCCGCGATCAGCGGCCAGACCCTGGCCACGCCGGGCTTGCCCATCAGGGCCAGGCCGTCCTTGTAGTTGATGCTGGAGAATTCCACCGCCACGGTGACATCGCCGTCCATCAGCGCAGCGTCACCGAGCGTGGTCAGGGCCGAGGACTGGGTGCGGGTGCCCGACTCATCCTCGGTGCGGGTGACGACGATCGCGCGGAATTCGGTAGCAGGCATGCCTTCACCCTAGACCCGCCGGATGTGCCGGATCCGGTCCGGCACCGGTCCGGCACCGGGCCTTTCTGCCCGGAGCGCCCTCAGGTGACGTCGCGCTTCCAGCTGATGAAGTAGCCGCCGACGGTGGCGGCCAGCCCGTAGGCCAACAGCACCAGGCCGCCCTGCCAGCTGGTGAGCACGGCCATGCCCGGGCTGGTCAGGGCGTAGAAGCTCTCCCCCACCAGGGCGTCAGAGGCGGCGCCCGGCAGGAACTTGCCGATGTCGGCGGTCACCTCGGTGAACGTCGCGGCGAAGCGCAGCAGCGGCTCGACGAACTGGGTGAACGCGAGCACGATCACGATCGACGCGACCTGGCTCGGCACGAGCACGCCCAGGCCAACACCGATCACGGCCCAGAGCGCCATGGCGAGCACTGTACGGCCGATCAGGGCCCAGGTTTCGCCGTCGGCGAGCAGCGGGTCCACGCCGAAGCCACCGAGAACCAGCGCGCCGACTCCGACGGATGCGGCCAGGCCGACCACGCCCAGCGCCGCGCCCACCACGAACAGGGCGATGGTCTTGGCGCCAAGCACCCGGCCGCGCTTCGGGGTGGCGAGGAAGGTGGGGGTGAGGGTCTGGTGCCGGAACTCGCCCGTGGTGGCCAGGGCGCCCAGCAGCACCGGGAAGACGTACCCCACCGAGGAGGCGAAGCTGTAAATCAACAGGGGCACGCTGCCCAGGCTGGTCAGGTCGGCACCGCCGCCGCCGGCGTTCATGGCGTCGGGGGTGATGGCGCCGCTGTCCAGGCCGCCGAACAGGGCGGCGAGGCCGCCGGCCAGCAGGGTGATATAGCCGAAGAGCACCAGCGCAAGGATCCACCACATCCGGGTGGTCAGGATCTTGCTGAATTCGGCGGCCACGGGGCGCAGGATCAGGTTCACAGCGAGTCGCCTCCTTCGACGAGGGCGAGGAAGGATTCTTCCAGGCCCGCCTTCTGCCGGTGCAGTGCGTTCAGTTCCACGCCCGCGGCGAAAGCTATGTGACCCACCCGGCCGGGGTCCGGCACCGCGACGATCAGGCCGGTGCGGCCGGAGGTAAAGGGCAGGCCGGCCTCGGTGAGGGCCGCGATGAGGGCGTCCCGGTCCGGGGAGTCCACGATGACCTGCGGCGCGATGTTGGTGTCGAGGCTGGACAGCGGGCCCGAGTGCACCAGTTCACCCTTGGCGATGATGATCACGTCGTCGACACTCTGCTGCACCTCGCTGAGCAGGTGGGAGCTGACCAGCACGGTGCGTCCCTCTGCGGCCATGCTGCTGAGGAAGCCGCGGATCCACTTGATGCCTTCTGGATCGAGGCCGTTGATCGGTTCGTCCAGCACCAGCACGCCGGGGTCTCCCAGCAGCGAGTAAGCCAGGCCCAGTCGCTGGCGCATACCCAGCGAGTACCCGCCGACCCGCTGACCGGCGTGTTCGGCCAGGCCCACCGTGTGCAGCACCTCGGCGACCCTGGTGCGGGGGATCCCGGCGGCGATGGTGTACACGCCCAGGTGATGGGCTGCGGTGCGACCCGGGTGGAAGCTGGCGGCTTCCAGCGCCGCCCCGACGGTGTGCAGCGGTCGGGGCAGGTCACGGTAGCGCAGGCCCCCGAAGGTGGCGGTGCCCGAGGTGGGGGCGACGAGGCCCAGCAGCATCCGCAGCGTGGTGGTCTTACCGGCGCCATTCGGGCCGAGGAAACCGGTGACCCGGCCGGGCTCGACGGTGAAGGACAGGTCATTGACCGCCGTGACCTGGCCGAACTTCTTGGTGATGCTGGTGAATTCGATGACAGCGCCGATTGGCATCCGAGTCCCCTCTATCGCTCGATGCCCAGCCTATGGGGAAAACGAGCCGGTCCGCCTGGGTTTTCCGGGCGCGGGTGAGTCAACCTTGGCCGAATGCGGTCAGCGGAGCACAAAATCCGTGATCGCCGCCAGCAGCACATCGATCTCGCCGGGGGTGCTGTACGGGGCCAGGCCGATGCGCAGGGCGCCGGCCTCGCCCAGGCCCAAGTGCCTGGAGGCCTCCAACGCGTAGAACGAGCCGGAGGGCGCGAGGATCCCACGCTCGAACAGGAACTCGGTGGCGTCGGCGGCACTCCGGCCCGCGAAGCTCACCAACACCGTGGGGGTGCGCTCGACGGCCCGGGAATACACCGTCGCGCCGGGCAGGGCGGCCAGCCCGGACTCCAGCCGGTCGCGGAGGGAATCCTCGTGGGCCTCGGCCAGTTTCAGCGAGGAGCGCAGCAGCGCCCGGCGGCTGATGCTCGGCCGCGCCGCCACCCCGGTGGCCAGCTCGCCGAGCCCCGCGAGGAAGTCGACGGCGGCGCTCACCCCGGCCAGGGTCTCGTACGGCAGGGTGCCGAGTTCGAAACGCTCCGGCACCACATCCGTCGATGGCAGCAGCTTGTCGGGGTGGATGCCGGCCAGCAGCGCCGGGTCCGCCGCGAGCACTCCGCAGTGCGGGCCGAAGAACTTGTATGGCGAGCAGACGAAGAAGTCCGCGCCGAGCACGGCGAGGTCCACGAAAGTGTGCGGCACGTAGTGCACGCCGTCGACGAAGAGCAGCGCCCCGGCCTCGTGCACCACCGCGGCGATCTCGGCGATCGGCGGCCGCGTGCCGATCAGGTTGGAGGCGGCGGTCACCGCCACGAGGCGGGTGCGGGCGGTGAGCACCGCGGCCACCGCGGACGCGGGCAGTTCACCGGTCTCCGGGTCGAAGTCCACCCAGACCACGGTGGCGCCGGCGCGGTCGGCGGCCTGCAGCCAGGGGCGGATGTTGGCGTCGTGGTCGAGCCTGGACACCACGATCTCGTCGCCGGGCGCCCAGTCGCGCGAGAGGTGGCGGGAGAAGTCGTAGGTGAGCTGGGTGGCGCTGCGTCCGTAGACGATGCCGTGCGGGTCGGCGCCGAGCAGGTCGGCCATTGCCGAACGGAATCCCGTGACGGCGTCGTCGGCGTTCCGCTCCGAGAGGCTGCGGCGGCCGCGGATCGACAGCGGGCCGGTGAGGGTGTCGAGGATGGCCTGTCCGACGCCGAGCGGGGTCTGCGTGCCGCCAGGGCTGTCGAAGTGCACGGTTCCGGCCGAGAGGGCGGGGAAATGGGCGCGGATCGATTCGACGTCGTAGGTCACCCTGCCATCCAAGCATTGATCCGGTGACCGCCGCCGCCGCCGCCGCCGCTGCCGCCGCCGACACCGAACTACCATGGCGCCATGCCAGAGACCCCGGCGGTGCCCTCCGGACGCCGGCGCGTCTCGCCCGGGGTGCGCTTCTGGCGCTGCCCGGACGGCTGGATGCTGCCCGGCGGGCACCGGGTGGGCTGTGCTGGGCTGGCTGCTCGCGGCCTACGGGCTCTACCTCCTGCTCTACCTGGGCCTGGCCGTGCTGGTGTTCACCGGTCACAACCGGGCCCGGGTGGTGGCGATGTCATTCGCCTCGGTGAGCATCCTGCTCTCCTTCGCCGACTACGCGCTCAACGGTGCCCAGATCACCCTGCGCACCTCGCTGGTTAGCGTTACCATCGACATCCTGATTCTGCTGGCGCTCTCCAGCACCCAAGCGCGTCACTATGCCAGTGCCCGGGGTGCGAGCCGGATCAGGCGACGGGAACGTCGGCCGTGACGAGCGGACGTGCGCTCGCCGGGGCATCCGCCGGCACCAGGACGTTGCGGCGGGTGGCGGCGACAATCATCACGATCGCGGCGGCCGCGGTGATCGCGGCGCCGGCCCAGAGCGGTGAGGTGTAGCCCAGGCCCACGCCGATGGTGATGCCGCCGATCCAGGCGCCGATGGCGTTGCCCACGTTGAACGCGGCGATGTTGGCGCTGGAGGCCAGGGTCGGAGCGGTGTCGGCGTAGAGCATGATGCGGGTCTGCAGCCCGGGAACCGTTCCGAAGCCGAAGCCGCCCATCAGCACGAGGGCAATCACGGTGGCGACGGGGTTCGCTGCGGTGAGGGCGAAGAGCGCCATCACCACCGTGAGTCCGATCAACAGCACCACCAGGGTGGGATCGAGCCGCCGGTCGGCGGCCTTGCCGCCGAGGATGTTGCCCACGAACAGGCCGGCGCCGAAGACCACGAGCAGCCACGGAACGGCCGCGCTGGAGAAGCCGCTCACCTCGGTGAGCGTGTAGGCGATGTAGGTGAAGGCGCCGAACATGCCGCCGAAGCCGAGCACCGTCACCACCAGGGAGAGCCAGACCTGGCTAGACCGAAAGGCGCGGAGTTCGCCGCGCAGGTTGCTGACGTGCGCGGTGTCGTCGGTGGCGCGGGGCACGAGGGCCACGATGCCAGCCAGGGCGAGCACGCCGATCACGGTGATCGCCCAGAAGGTGGCCCGCCAGCCGAAGCTCTGGCCGATGAAGGTGCCGAACGGCACGCCGAGAACGTTGGCGAGGGTGAGGCCGGTGAACATGATGGCGATGGCGCCGGACTTCTTGCTCGGCGGCACCAGGCTGGCGGCGACGACGGCGCCGATGCCGAAGAAGGCGCCGTGGCAGAGAGCGGCGATGATGCGGCCGAGCAGCATGATCGAGTAGCTCGGGGCGAGTGCCGAGATCAGGTTGCCGATGATGAAGAGCACCATCAGTCCCACCAGAACGTGTTTGCGGGGCAGCCGGGTCACCGCGGCGGTGAGCAGGATGGCGCCGACGGCGACGCTGAGGGCGTAGCCGGACATGAGCCAGCCGGCGGCGGCCTCGGTCACGGCGAAGTCGGCGGCAACCTCGGGCAGCAGGCCGGCGATGACGAACTCGGTCAGGCCGATCCCGAAGCCGCCGAGGGCGAGTGCGATCAATCCAATGGGCATGCGGAAATTCCTTCAAGGGTGCGGAGATGCGCGGGCCGTTGGTCGAGCCTGTCGAGGCCACGCGCTGGTAGTTGCAGGCGCGTCATAAATAATTGCACACGCTAGGTAAGTGCGCAAGCAACTACTTTTTGCGAGCAAGCGGATGCGTGGCCGGGCTGATCTGCTCAGGCCGCGTGCGCCGCGCAGGCCGGGGCGGCCACGGCCACGCAGTCCGGGCAGGCCACCAGCTGCTCCCGGCAGGACAGGTCCCGGCAGTTGAGCATGTTCTTGGTGCCCGCGCCGCAGACCTGGCAGTGGCCGAGAACGGTGGCGTGGCCGCTGAAATCCACCGACATTCGCTGGTCGAACACGTAGAGCGAGCCGTCCCAGAGCCCGTCGTCGCCGTAGGCCTCGCCGTAGCGCACGATGCCGCCCTCGAGTTGGTAGACCTCGCCGAAGCCACGGTCCTTCATCAGTGACGACAGCACCTCGCAGCGGATGCCGCCGGTGCAATACGTCACCACAGGCTGGCCCTTGAGGTGGTCGTACTTGCCGCTGTCGAGCTCGGCCGCGAACTCGCGGGTGTTCGCCACATCCGGCACCACGGCACCCCGGAACCTGCCGATCTCGGCCTCGAAGGCGTTGCGGCCGTCGAAGAACACCACGTCGTCGCCGCGTTCGGCCACGAGGGCGTGCAGTTCGGCCGGGGCCAGGCGGGTGCCGCCGCCCACGACGCCGCCGGCATCCACGGTGAGGGCCTCTGGCGAGCCGAAGCTCACGATCTCGTCGCGCACCTTCACCACCAGCCGAGGGAAGTCCAGGCTCGCCCCGGACTCGTCGAGGCCGGTTCCCTCACTCCACTTGAAGTCGATCTCCGCGAACGGTGCGTACTGACGGGTCTTGCGTACGTAGCGCTTGAGGGCGGGCAGGTCGCCGCCCACGGTGCCGTTCAGGCCGTCCTTCGAGATCAGGATGCGGCCGCGCAGGCCCAACGACTCGCAGAGGTCGCGCTGCCACAGGCGGATGGCTTCGGGGTCGCTGAGCGGAGTGAAGACGTAGTAGAGCAGGATCTTCGGAATGGCCACCCCCACATTTTAGGCGGCGGCGAGGGGCGCGAGGCGGCCCACGTAGGCTGAGCCAACCAGACCGCCACCAGATCCTTGGAGTGTGCATGACCACGATCGATCCCTTCGCCCGTTTCGGCGAGGTGCCCCCGTTCAACCTGACCAGCTCGGTGATGACCGACGGTGGCCCGCTGGCCGCCGCCCAGTACGGCGTCGGCGCCGGCGGTCAGGATGTCTCGCCCGACCTGCACTGGAGCGGCTTCCCGGCCGAGACCCAGAGCTTCGCACTCACGGTGTTCGACCCGGATGCCCCGACCGGTTCCGGGTATTGGCACTGGGCGGTTTTCAACATCCCCGCCGACGTCGACAGCCTGCCCACCGGTGCCGGAGTCGCGAACTCGGTGCTGCTGCCCGCCGGTGCCGTCGTCATGCCCAACGAGATCCGCCAGCCCACCTTCATCGGCGCCGCGCCGCCGCGCGGAACGGGCACGCACCGCTACCAGTTCGTGCTGCACGCCCTCGACGTTGCAGACCTCGGCGTCGACCCGCAGGCCACCCCGGCCGTGCTCGGCTTCAACGTGCACTTCCACACCCTGGCCCGCGCCGTGCTCGAGGCCACCGGAGTCGCCGGAGGCGCCGCCTAGCCGATCCCGACAACCCTCTATCTCCTCGGGCGGCAGTTCGCTCGTCCGTTGGCCATCCTCGACAACGTGCCCATTCCGTCGGTCGAGCCTGTCGGGACCCTCGCTGCCTGTCCGCTTTGGCTCAGAACTGTGTTCGATGTTTGCTCAAGTTTTTGTTGACATTTCCTCGCATATAAGTGCGATTCGTGAGAGAATGGGGGTATGGACGACGAGCTGGATAGTGGCTCCACCGCACCGACGGGAATGACTCCCACCGGGTCGAACCTGCACGACTGGAACACCGGTCTGGCCGGTCCGGATCCCTTCACCGGCCTGGATGCCGCCAGTCTGAGCGGCACTTCCGACACGAAGGCCGCCGCTGCCGCCGGCCCTGCGGCCGGCCCCGCGACGGGCTCGTCCCGGGCCGGTCGGGCCGGTCGGGGTCCGTCTAAGCCGCGGCCTGAGTGGCGGGATCCGGCCGAGTTGCTGGGGGTGCAGCGCGCGCATACCGGTGCGTTCGGTCAGAAGCTCCAGGCGTTGGATGATGCGGCGCGGACGGTGATGGCGGTGATGGGCTCCATTGACGTGAACGCCCTGAGCGACCCGGAGGTGGTCGCGTTGACGCAGATGGTCGAGCGCACCGGCCGGCCGGTGGACGCGGCCCGGGTGGCCACGGCGACCGTGGTGGGTTACCGGGCTCGTACGGGGTTGGGTTCCGAGTCGTTGGCGTGGCGGTTGGGCACCTCGCACCCCACGGATTTGCTGATTCGGTTGACGGGCATGTCGGGTCCGGAGATGAAACGACGCGTGGCCCTGGGTGAGAAGGTCGCACCGCGGATGTTGGGCGGCCTGGTGCTGGAGCCCGAGTTCCCGTTCGTGGCCGCAGCCTTGGCGGCCGGGGAGATCGGTCTTGATGCGGCCGAGAACATCGTGAAGGGCCTGGCCGACTACAAAGTGCACGGCCGCTTCGACGCGGACCAGTCGCTGGTGGACGGCGGTGAAGCCGAGCTGGTGGAGTCCGCGACCGGGTCCGTGTTCGCCCGCACCCCCGGCCCCGGCGACACAGCCGACGCCGACGCCACCGATCCCGTCTGCACGGGGCCGGTCCGGCGTCTGGGTGCGTCGGCGGGGTTCACGTTCCCGGCGGACCGGATTCGGGAGATGGCGGCGACGTGGCAGGCGGTGTTGAACCCGGACGGGGCCGCGCCCACCGCGGAGATACTGGAGGCCAAGTCCACGTTCTCGTTCGGCAAGCTCGCCCAGGGGTTGCATCCGTTGCGCGGCGGGGTGACGCCGGAGCTCAAGGGCATCATGCAGACCCTGTTCAACACGTTCCAGTCCGCGCGCAGCGCTCCCGCGTTCCCGTCCGCGGAGGAGCAGCAGCGTATCGAGGCCGGCGAACTGGTTCCCGGCGAGATCCTCGACGAGCGCGACGGCGGTCAGAAACGAGCCGACATTCTCCGCGGCATCCTGGTCCAGGTCGCCCAAGACCCTCGCACCCCGACCATGGGCGGGATGCCGCCGACGGTGATGGTGCACGTGAACGCGCACGACCTGCACACCGGGGTCGGGGTCGGCTGGATCGACGGCGTCGAGGGGCCGATCTCGATGAAGACGATCAACCAGATGATCGACAACGGCGGCTTCCGGCCGGTCTTCTTCGGCGGCACCGGCACCGTCCTCGCCCTCGGCGACAAAGTCCGCTGCTTCACGCCGCTGCAACGCAGGGCGATCACCGCCCGAGACGGCGGCTGCATCATCCCCGGCTGCACCTGCCCACCGCAATGGACCGAAGTCCACCACGTGCAGCCGTGGCAAAACGGCGGCCCCACCAACGTGAGCAACGGGGTGCTGCTGTGTTGGTATCACCACCACAACATCGACACCTCGGGGTGGCACATCCGCATGGTCCTGGGCATGCCCGAAGTCAAAGCACCCCACTGGATCGACCCCACCGGAACCTGGCGAAAACCACCCCAACACCGCGCCCACGACCCCAAATACCGCCGGCAAGACGAGTAGCCGCGGCTGATGCAAGGGGACGGTCGATTCGAGCCACGTGAGAGATTCTCAGGTCATCTCATGGTTGCGCGCCTATCTTCTACACGCGGCAAAAAACGATGCAAGCGCTACCAACGCCAGTCGGCACTTCGAAGCCGCTTCCGGTAGCGCCACGTCGGCAGTAAGGCACCATGTTTCACTCGTCCCCCCACTCCAGCACCAGCTTCGACCCCGCTGCCGGCCCCTCCGCGGACTCGCACCTCACGCACCGGGAAACCGGCCTGTCCAGGGTGCCGGTGTGGCTCTGGAAAGCGATCATGACGCGCATCGCGCCGGGCGAACTGCACAAGTTCAACGCCGACCCGATCGACGACGTCGACTACCACTTCGACCTTGACTACGTGGGCGACGGCATCCGTGATCACCGCCTCGACGTTCTCGTGCCGCACGAGCACCACGACGGTCACCCCGACAGCCACGACGTGACCACGCCACCGAGCCCGCTGCCCGTCTACATCTACTTCCACGGCGGCGGCTGGACCTCCGGCGACAAGGCGCCGCTCACCAAGTACGCCGCCAGCCAGGCGGTCGAGGGCATGGTGGTCGTCAACGCCAACTACCGCATGGCCACTCGATTCAAGATCGGCCACATGCTCGACGACGCCAACGCTGTGCTCACCTGGGTCCAGCGCAACATCGTCGAATACGGCGGAGACCCCACCCGCATCGTTCTCGGCGGCGACTCGGCGGGCGGGCACATCGCGGCCCTGCTCACCGCCGCGGCCAACGACGACACCCTCGCCGCGCACTACAACCTCGACCTGCCGATCGAGGCCGGCCACCTGCGCGGACTCGTGCAGCACTGCAGTATCGCCGACTTCTCGGTCATGTTCGAGCGCGGCTTCGTGCTCAGCCTCAACTTCCTGCGGATGCTGCTCCCCGAACGCAGCCCCGGAATGTCTCTGCGCGACGCCGCCCGATTCCTCTCGCCCATCGAGTGGCTCGACAAGGGCTTCCCGCCGGTCTTCATCACGACCTCCGAGCGCGACTACTTCTACCGGGCCAACCTCAACTTCATCGAGGCCCTGCGCCGACGGTCCATCCTGGCGGACACGGTGATCTACGGCCGGCACCGCACCAACACCCGGCACACCTGGCAGCAGGACGCCCGGCACCCCGAATCGCAGGAGGTCTACCGCCGTCTGGGTTCATTCGTGCGCAAGGTGGCGGCGCTGCCCGCCCAGGCTCGGTCCACGCCTGCTCAGGCCGAGCCCGCCCTGGCCTAGCTCCCCGGCCGGCGCGGGTCTGCGCGGGTCTGCCCGGGCATGGTAGACAAGTTCGACACTTGCCAGGCCATTCGGGCCGCGCCAGCCACGAGGAGCCCACATGAGCCAGGCCGACACGTTCCCGGTGACCGGGCTCCCCAAGACCGGGCTACCCACCCGCGCCCTCGTCGTCGGTGACCCGTTCCGGGCCGAGCAGATCTCCCACCTGCTCGACAACGTGCGCGAGGTCGCCCACCAGCGTGAGTATCGCTCGTTCGTCGGTGACTGGAACGGCAGCACCGTCGTCGTCTCCTCGCACGGTGTGGGCGCCCCCGGCGCCATCTGTCTGTTCCAGGAGCTGATGGATGCCGGCGTGGACACCATCATCAGGCTTGGCACCGCCGGAGCCCTGCTGCGTGGCATCGGCGACGGCGACCTGATCATCGCCGAGTCCTGCGTGCGCGACGACGGCGTCACCCACCAGCTGGTGCCGGAGAGCTACCCGGCGGCCGCGAATCCCGAGGTCGTGATCGCACTGGCCGAGGCAGCCCTGCGGCACGACGCCCCCCACCACCGCGGAATCGTCTGGACCCGGGCGGCCTTCTACCCGGGAATCATCGATCTCAACCAGGCCGGTTACGTCAAGCTCGGCGTGCTCGCCATCGAAATGGAACTCTCGGCCCTGCTCGTGCTCGCCTCCACCCGCGGCGTGCGCGCGGGCGGCGGCCTCGTGATCGACGGCGCCACCGCCGACGACCTCGTCGACACCACCGGATACGACCCGCATCGCACCGTCGTGGCGGATGGCGTCAGTCGCGGCATCTCCGTCACCCTCGACGCCCTCGTCGCCCTGCCGGAGCTCGTCTGATGGCCACCGACCACGTCGACCTGATCCTCACCGCGGATGCCGTGCTCACCGTCGACGCCGCTGGCACGATCATCGAGGCCGGCGCCGTCGCCATCCGTGCCGGGATCATCGTCGGCGTCGGGCCGGCCGCCGACCTGCTCGCCCGGTACGACGCGGCGGAGGTGCTCGAGAGCCCGGGCTGCGTGATCGCCCCCGGCTGGGTGAACACCCACAGCCACTTGGCCATGAACCTGTTCAGGGGCGCGGCCGACGACGTCACCCTCGAGGTGTTCCTCGAGCGGATGGTCGGCGCCGAACTCGCCACCCTCAGCGCCGAGACTGTCGCCGTCGGCACCAGGGCCGGGATCGCCGAGTGCCTCTTGGGCGGCACCACCACGGCGCTGGACATGTACTGGTTCCCGCGGGCCAGCCGTGCTGTCGCGGCGGAGGCCGGATTCCGGCTACTGAACGGCCCCACCTTCCTCGGCAACGCGGACCCCGAGGGCCGCGACTTCGCGGGCATGCTCGAGGAAGCCAGATCGATCCTCACCGACAACCGCACCGAGTCGCCCGACGACGACCTCTGGGTGATGCCCCACTCGGCCTACACCCTCAGTAGCGACCAGCTGGAGAGCATTCGGGAGCTGGCCGCCTCGCGCGGCGCCCGCATCCACACGCACGCCTCTGAGAGCCTCGGCGAACTGGCGCTGACGGTGCAGGTCAACGGTGACCGGCCGGTCGCCGTGCTCGATGCGGCCGGGCTGCTGACCAACCACACCGTCCTGGCCCATGCCGTGCACCTCACCGACGACGAGGTCACCCGCATCGCCGCCAGCGGCGCCGCCGTGGCGCACTGCCCGATGTCGAACCTCAAGCTCGGCTGCGGCATCGCCCGGCTGCCCGAGCTGTTGCAGCACGGCGCCGCCGTGGGCTTGGGCACCGATGGGGCCGCCTCCGCCGGTTCCCTCGACATGTACGCCGCCGTGCGGATGGCCGCGCTGCTGCACAAGGGCACCAGCAACGACCCCACCATGATCAGCGCCGAACGCGCCGTGCGGCTCGGCACCGTCGACGGCGCCCGCGCCCTCGGTCTGGCCGACGTGGGCACGATCGAGCCCGGCATGCAGGCCGACCTCCAGGTCGTGCGCATCGACACACTGAACAGCAGCCCCGGCCGTGACCCATGGTCTGCGCTGGCCTACACGGCCACCGCCACCGACGTGCGACACGCCGTGGCCCGCGGCCGGATTGTGCTGCGCGACAGGGTGCTGCAGACCATCGACGAGACGTCGGCCCTGCGCGAGCTGTCGGAGGCCGCCGCCCGCTAGCATCATCGGGTGCACATGTTCTTTCGAACCCTGCTCCACAGCCTGCTGTCGCGCTTCGGCCCACGCCTCGGGCACTACGACGTCGCCCGCACGCGGTTCATCACCCTGCCCACCGACCAGGACATCCTGCGGCACATGAACAACGGCGTGTACCTGTCGATCATGGACATCGCCAGGTTCGACATGCTGCACCGCACCGGAATCTGGGCGATCTTCCAGGCCAAGGGCTGGTATCCGGTGGTGGTGGCCGAGACCATCAGTTTTCGCAAGTCACTGACGCTCGGCCAGCGGTTCACCGTCGAGTCGCGCATCCTGGGCTTCGACGACAAGGCCGTTTACGTCGAGCAACGCTTCGTGCGGCCCGTTGAGGGCCCGGATGCGAGACCGGGCGACGTCGAGGTCTACGCCCGCGGCTTCATCCGCGGCCGGTTCCTCAAACGCACGGGAGGCGTGGTCACCATCGACGAACTCACCGACGCCGTCGGTGCCGTGCCCGCCGACGTGAGCGTGCCCGACTGGCTGCTCGAGTGGAGCGCCGACGTGGCCATGCCCGCTACCCGGGCGCCGGCCCCCAGCATCTGGGAGTAGTGGCTAGGCGCGGTCCTCGCTCGCTGGCGCAGGGGTGGGCTTGGGCACCAGGAGCTCTTGATAGTGACTCTGCAGCGCGGGGTAGTACTTGCTGAACGACGGCAGCGGGTGGTGGGTGCGGGAGGCGACGAGCCTATCGAGGTAATAGTCCCAGACCGGCCCGAACGTGGCGGCCTCGGCGGGGGAGTGCAGCCGCAGCCCGAAGGTCAGCACGGTCTTGCCGGATCCGCCCGACAGATGCGCCATCACCCGCCAGGCATCCTCGCCCTCGCCGATGTCCAGCGCCAGCTTCTTGAACTCGACACATTCCAGAATGCTCACGTACTCCCACTGCGAGTCGTTCTTCGATTCCATCCGGAACCGCACGGCCCCGGTGCGAGGGGACCCTGTGTAGGTGCCGATCCAGCCGTGCAGGCCCTCGGGTTTGGTCACGGCCTCCCACACCGACTCCGGGGCCGCAGGGAAGATGCGGTCGAAGAGCAGGTAGAGCCCGTCCTCCCGGTGGGCGAACCGCCCTGTGGCGTGGGCGACGTCCGGCGGACCGGGCAGGGGCTGGGTGGGCATGGTGACCTCCACGTTGAGTGAAACACGAGCCTTCCCTCTGAGGCTATGCCTAGTTCGAGGCCGCCGCCAGAGTCCTCAGTCGCTCTCGAGCACGGCCATGGCAGCGTTGTGCCCGCCGAGTCCGCTGACCCCGCCGCCGCGTCGAGCGCCGGCTCCGCAGAGCAGAATCCGCGGATGCCGGGTAGCCACGCCCCAGCGCTGGGCGGCGGTGTCCCTGGGTGCGTCGTCTTCCAGGAACGGCCAGGACAGGAGCCCGTGGAAAATGTCCCCGCCGGGCAGGTTGAGCGCCGACTCGAGGTCCGCGGTGGTCTTGGTCTCGATGCACGGCCTGCCGTCGGCATCCCGGAGCAGCAGGTCCTCGACGGGTTCGGCCAGCACCGAGTTGAGCGAGGCCAGGACGGCGGCCTGCAACTGGGCCCTGACGGCGGTGTTGTCCAGGCGGGTGAGCCGGTCGGGGGTGTGCAGGCCGAACACCGTGAGGGTCTGCGCGCCGGCCGCCACCAGTTCCGGCGAGAGGATGCTCGGATCGGTGAGGGAGTGGCAATAGATCTCACAGGAGACCAGATCGGGGACCCGGCCCGCACCGGCCTGCCGATACGCGTCCTCGAGCTGGCTGAGCGTCTCATTGATGTGAAAGGTTCCGCCGAACGCGGCCTCGGCCGACACCGACGCATCCAGCAGGCGGGGGAGGCGACTCAGCAGCAGGTTCACCTTCACCTGGGCGCCCTCGGGCTTCACGGTGTCCGGTGTGCGTTCACCCAGCAGGCCGTCCAGCACCCACGGCGCCACGTTCGCCAGCACGTGGCTTCCCACGGTGCTCTCGTCCCGGTGTTCATGCCGGTAGCGCACGGTGCCGTCCGGATCGATGCCGGTGACCTTTGCGCTCGTCAGGATGCGCACACCGGCCTGGCGGGCCACCCGCTCCAGCTCCCCGGTCACCGCACCCATGCCGCCGACGGGTACGTCCCAGTCCCCGGTGCCGTTTCCGATCGAGTGGTAGAGAAAGCAGCGGTTCGCATCCAGTGACGCGTCATGCACCGAGGTGAACGTGCCGATCAGGCCGTCGGTGGCCACCACCCCGCGCACGAGGTCGGAGCCGAATCGCCGGTTGAGCAGGTCGCCGAGCGGATGCTCGATGAACTCGTCCCACAGGGCGTCGTCACCGACCAGCCGGCGGGCCTCTGACCGCGTGGGCAACGGCTCGCATACCGTGGGGAACAGCGCACGGGCCAGATGCCCCAGGTCGCCACCGAGTTGCTGCCACCCCGCGATGTCCGCCCCGGCTCCAATCCTCTCGAAGGAGGCCCGCGTCGCCTCGGCATCGCCCGCATCCACCAGCAGGCCGGTCGCCGGGTTGGCCGGATCCGGGGTGTACGACGAGTACCGCCGCCGTGCCAGCTCGATCGACAGGCCGAGCTCGTCGATGATGCGGGCAGGCAGCAGGCTCACCAGGTACGAGTACCGGGACAGACGGGCATCCACCCCCGCGAAGGCGGCGGCCGATACCGCTGCTCCGCCCACGTGGTCGTCCCGTTCGAGCACCAACACACTCCGCCCGGCTTTGGCCAGATAGGCCGCGGCGGTGAGGCCGTTGTGGCCGCCTCCGACGATCACGATGTCGTGTGTGGAGTCCATGTAAGAGCCCTTCTCAAGCGCCGATGCTGGTCTGTCGACCCTATCCTCGCCGGGGCGACACGCCCGGGATGCGGATGGGATTTGCGACCCCCCCAGAATCCCCGTAATGTCATCTCTCGTCACCCCACAGGTTCGGAAAGCCGAAGAGCTACCGGCCTCAAGCGGGACCAAATCCAAGCAGAAAAGAAAGCGATTCTTCGCTTTGTACAGCTTGATGAAGTTTGCTTCGAATTTCCTAACCGAAATCCAAGCAGACAACAAGAACAAACATCGAAGTGCCCCGGAGCGACAGCCATTAGGCCTGAAGTCGGGTGCGTCCGATCCTTGAGAACTCAACAGCGTGCACAATGTCAAATGCCAAAAACCTCGGTCGTAGGGTCCTTTTCTAGGGGATACCGCGAAAGAGATTCCTTTGGAAAACATTTAAACAACAAAGCAAGTCAGTAATGATTTGTTCTGTCAGTTTCAAACTTGCTGATTGTTCGCCTATTCCGGTGGCTTTCGGCACTAGATGTGCCCATCACTTCGGTGGTGAGGCTATTAAACATTTACGGAGAGTTTGATCCTGGCTCAGGACGAACGCTGGCGGCGTGCTTAACACATGCAAGTCGAACGGTGACGAGGGAGCTTGCTCCTTCTGATCAGTGGCGAACGGGTGAGTAACACGTGAGTAACCTGCCCTTGACTCTGGGATAAGCACTGGAAACGGTGTCTAATACCGGATACGAACTTCAGCCG